>NZ_CP017963.1:0-47824 GCF_001878675.1 Virgibacillus halodenitrificans
CTCAAAAATATTCAAAAGATGTCGTTGCACCAAGTCTTGGTAATGTAATAGGTGCAACATATTCATATGTAAATGCAGTATCACAAGCATATGGGCAAACGTTTTTGTATTCCAATGGTGGTAATTATTATTATGCAGACTTAGTAAGGCAATATGTGAGTGTTGGAAGTGCAGAGTTGCCAATTGGTAGTGATCTATTTAAGGATATTATGGAAGTTGCACTAAAGTTTGAAGGGGATAAATATGTATGGGCTGGGTACAAGCCTGAAACAGGATTCGATTGTTCGGGATTGATGCAATGGGCTTTTGGTAAAGCAGGAATTACTTTACCTAGAACAGCTGTAGAACAACATGCAGCCACTGAAGAAATTTCTATTGATGAAGCGCAACCAGGGGATTTAATTTTCTTTAAAGGAACCTATGGCGCACCAGATCATATTAGTCATGTAGGTATTTATATTGATGAAACAAGGATGTATGATGCCAACGGTTCAGGTGTTGGTTATCACTATTGGACAGACAGTTATTGGATGTCACACTTTGATAGTATTCATAGAGTTGTACATTAAAAGGAGTGAAAAAATTGAATAAAAAATTGATGATAATAAGTGGTGTAATGGTTATTTCTCTAATCTTAAATGTAGTTATCTATTCTAATTTAGGATCAGTTCAAGAAGAAGTAAAAAAAGATTTTAAAGAAGAAATTGAAGAAAAAGAATCAAACATTGCTAGTCTTGAAGTGAAAATTAAAGATTTAAACGAAGTAATAAAAAGTGATAGACCAGAAGATAGAAAAAAACTTTCTAATACAAAATTAGAAGAACAAGAAGAATATAAAACGATAGCATCTGATTTTATCTACTCTTATCTTGAATATGATACAGATAATCTCAAAGAGAGAAGAGCAAAGCTATTCCAAATTGCAGATGAAAAATTGGTGAATAGAATTGCTCCTGAACCAATAGATCAGGAAGAAAGCCAATTAAGTTCAGATCCAACTTTCATCTCAGAAATAGAAAAAATAAATATATATATAGCTGATATTGATGAAATAACTAAAAAAAATCAGATTATTGCAGATGTTAAATATGACACTAAAAGTACTGAAGGAGAAGCTTCGGTAAGGTCATTAATCTCTCTACAACTAGAAAAAAATGAGGATGATTCTATAAGAGTAATGACCTATGAATATTATCCAATTAATTAAGACGTAAGGGTGGGAATTACTTGTTAAATACAATTGACTGTTTAATACCTAGATTTGATTATGGAAAAAAGGATTGTTATTTGGTTTTTTATCATCAGGTAAAACCAAGGCAAACAAAAGAAATAAAAGCTGAGTGGTTTGATTTTAATTATGGTGAAAAAGTATTGTGGCTTTTAATTAGAGAATGTAAAAGGGATCTTAAAGGACAGCCACAATATAGGAACATTAAACTTGAAAACATTGATTCAAGTGTAAAAATGGTCTTTAAAGAAAATGTGAAAAGGGTGAAGTTAAATGGTAAATAAAACTAATTTTGTTGAATTAGTTAAGAAGTTTTTTTATAAAATAACAAGTTCCGCAACAACATTGTATTTAACAACACTTGGAATTTTTATCATATCATTTGGCTTTATATTTATTTCACCATCAATAATTGGAAGCTCGTACTCTTACGAAAATACACCGATAGATGAGTACCAAACTTTAAGTAATAACGTTCAAATAGCCTTAGTAAAGAAAGAATTTAATCCAGAAAACGGGATTATGAGATTAGACTATTCTTTAAAAGAATCATCTACAAATTCATCTTTATCCAATATACAATATGACATTTCAAATCAGGATATTAAGAACAGGGAATCACAAAAAAGTGAAGTAATTAGAGTGAATGACAACTACTTAGTGGTGATAGTTAAGGATCTTCCAAAAGATTTTGGTGTGTTATCTTCTACGATTAATCCATCATATATCCATCCTGAAATACAAAGTAGTAACGATTTAGAAAACAGAAGTCTAAAAATATATATAAATGAAGATGAGAAAATTGTAAATAAGAATTTAGAAAATAAATCAAGCAGTGAATACCAAAGTGAATATATTACCTTCCAACAAGAATCTCTAAGAGAAGAGATAGTCTTAAAAAATAAAGAAATCGAAGCAATTCATATTAAAAATAAAGAGTTAAAAGAATTGATTAGTGATTTAGAAACAGATATTAATTTCCAAACCGATGAAGAAAAATTAGAGACAAAATCAGCAATTAATGCACAGTTAACTTCAATAAATCAACACGAAAAAGAAATGAAAGAAATTGAAGATGAAATAGAAAATATTAGAGAAAAAATTGTACTTCTAGATGAAAAAAAGAAAACCATTAAATAAGTATCCTACTATACAGCAACTATACATCACGCTATACACAGTGGGTACATGAGCTATACACACGCTATACACAAAGGCATATGAATGGCACTTAAACAATTCTTTATAAACTCAACAGGCACAGCCTGTTTGCCACTTTTAAAATAAAAGTGGCACTGAGTTTCCTTATGCTCTTTCATTAACAAACAGTGTAGAGCCAAAAAAGAAGAATAATGATCAAAAGCTATCAATTACCAACTTGGGGATAAAGAAAACAATGCGATGATAAAAAGTTACGTTTTGTACCATAAGGAGAAGGATATATGGAGTCCGTAGAACAGAACAAGACGATTGTATTTGATATTAAGAACATTTGAAGGGGGCAAGGGAAATTGGATATAAAAGTATCTAATGTAGATCCTTTATTTATAAGGGAAATTGATAAAAAAACAAAAGATATATCTACTAGAATTGGCAGGAAATTTAGTAGAAACGAATATATAAAAATGTTGATTCAAAATGATGCAGAACTGAGATTAACTGAAATAAAAGAACAGAAGTTTGATGAAGTAGTTAAAAACTTGATGGTAGCAGTGGAGAGACAAGAAAAAACATTACAGGAGTTTATTAATAGCAATAGTCGTTTATTTCACTTAATGGCTTCTGGAGAAAATATAATAGACAAGGTGGATGAAATTGACTGAGAAACTTATTCAAAAGCATATCAATCTAACAAAAACTACTAAAGAAATTCTAGATGATCTAATTAGCAATAAAATAGGAATAAATAATTATTCAGAAGCTATTAGGTATGCAATATTATCTTTAGAAGACGGTAGAAACGATGGAACCGTTGAAAGGAAAATAAACTCTATTGCCAAAAACGTAGACATACTTATGGAGATCACAGGTGGTGGATTTCATGAGCTTGGTGTAAAGGCCATTGGTGAAGTTGAAGAAACTTTCGTCTACATGGATGCGAGAAAAAATGTAGAAAGTAAAATACAAAGATCTACCACAGTAAAATCTAATCTTAAAAAAGCAAATATAAAGGAAGAAAAGAAAGCAGCATTAAACGATTCAGAAGATCCAAAACCAAGGTTCACTATTTAAAACAAGCTAGGAGGAACTACTGAGATAAGGAGATTTTAGTATGGGTAAACCAAGTGTAATATTAACATCACAATTTACAACACCTGAAGCAAAAAGCTTCTCTAATTACCTAAAATACATGACAAGAAAAGAAGCGTTAAAAGAAAAGGAAACAGCATTATCAAATAGAGAGACGGTCGAATTAGACAAACTAGAAAATGTTATAGAAACATTTGAAATGAAGATGGGAAGCTCGATTGCCTCAACACAGTCAGAAGAATTAACAAAGAAAGAAGAAGAAGCTCTAACAATATTAAAAAAACCAGAACATTTTATAGACAACGAAGAAACCTATTCTAAATATATTAATTATATGGGTAGACATTATGCGCTTGAAAAAAAAGAAAACCCCTCAATTGAAGAAGAAAAAGAAAAATCTGTTGTTAGGAAAAAAATTTTCAAAATGGTAGGCATAAACGAAACAGAGGAATTAAAGCACCCGGATATTAAACAGGGTGTTTTTTCTATAGATAAAGAAATAATGACAACTGAAGATATGAAGAAAGTAAATAAAATTGTAAAGCATGCACAAAAAAATGGATCTGTATTTTATCAAGATGTAATTTCATTTGATACAGATTTCTTAATTAGAGAAGGTATATACAATCCTAAAAAAGACTATCTTGATGAACACAGAATACAAAATGCCAGTAGAAAAATGATGAAAAAAATGTTTGAAGACGAAAAAATTGAATCAGGTTATTGGTTTGCTTCCATCCACAGAAATACGGATCATATACATGTTCACTATGGAACTGTAGAAACCAAAAATACAAGACAGCTTGTCTCAGTCAAAGAAGATGGAGTGGAATATCTAGCTCCAAAAGGAAAAAGAAAGCAGCAAACGATTGATAATATGAAAAGCACCTTTGCCAATTCACTTATTGAACGAACAGCAGAACTCACTCGAATTTCAGATTTGAGAAATACATTGGTACAAGATATTAAAGAAGCTTATGGAGATAGAAAGAATAAAAAGGAATTGAAACTATTGCAGGAGATATATAAAGAACTTCCTTCAAATAAAAAGCATTGGCAATACGGAAGTAAATATGTATCAATAGCAACTCGTGAGAAGATTGACAAACTTACTGAATCCATGATGAAGGGGAACAGTGACTACAAAGAGTATTTTAAAAAGACGGAAGAAGAAAGCTTCTATAGGAAGGAGCTATTTGGAGATTCTACACGTTCTGATAAAGATTACGCAGCAAATAAGAAGCAAGAAATAGACAAAAGATTGGGTAACTCTTTATTAAAAGAGATGAAAAAAGGGGCTAGTAGAACTGAAGCAAACAGAAATGTATTTGCGAAAGAACGCCAACAAATTAAGAGGTCAAGCAAAAATAAAATGATCTTTGTTACTAGTGGAAGCATTAATAAAATCAGACGAGTAGTAAACAATGATTATGAAAAATTTAGAGCCGAGAGAGAGTATGAACAGACTGAAGAAAAAATTAAGAGAGAGCAAGAAAGAAATAGAATTTAAAAATGTTTCTTTGAAAGGAGTGATCCATATGTAAACTAAAAATCCTATATAAATATAAAACTTAAAAAAGAAAGGTGTAGAACCAGTATGGAAAATGCAGTTGTAGAAGGATCGTTTGTTGATCTGTTCATGATTGAGGAAATTGATGCTGAGAATAATCAGCTAATCTTAGCTAACTATATATTTAACAAAAAGGTAAGTTATCCAGTAACGGACGAAGAGATTGAGAGATATGCATATGCTTTTGATGAAGCTATTTCCCAAAATATGTTCCTTTCAGTAGAGTACGATGAAAAGCGTGGTGTTATCATTGGCTAAAAAAAATTACAGTAGAAAAACTAGTGAGGAAAGAAAAGCAGAAATTAAAGAATTATCCGCAAGTGCTTTAGAAAAAATTGAAAAGTACACTAAATCGGAAGAAAGTCTAAAGGAATTTGCTGATTTTATGGCTAGATTCTATCATTATTCAGCTAGAAATAATACTCTAATTCAAAATCAATTTGAAGGAGCTTTAGCTGTTGCAAGTTTTAAAGATTGGAAGGAAAAAGGTTATGCAGTTAACAAAGGAGAAAAGGGTATAAAGATACTCAGTTTTACTCCAATTACAAGATTTAAGAATAAAAACGGAGAAGTAAAGCAACTTCTATATGCAACTAAGGAAGAGAAAGAACAAATTAAAAAGGGTGAAATTAAGACATATAAAACAAGTGCGTTTAAGGTTGGTCATGTCTTTGACGTGTCACAAACTAATGCGCCAGTTGAAGATTTACCAAAGATATTTCCTAACAGGGTGTATAACTTTGAAATCGAAGAAGGAAATAATGCAGTATACTTAAAAAAGGGAATCGATGCTGTTGCTAAAGAACTTAATATCGAAATCAAAGATATGAAAGATTCAAAACTTGGAATGAAAGAGATTGGGAGTGCTAGAGGGGTATATGTACAAGCTTTAAGTGGGCAGAGTGAGATCCTTCTCAACTCTAGGAATACAGAAACACAAAACTTAGCTACTTCAATTCATGAGTTAGCACATACAAGGTTACATCGTATAGGGAATGAAGATGCAAACTTTGATAAAGCGACAAAAGAGTTTCAGGCTGAACTAACATCCTATATAGTATGTAAGCATTATGGAATGGATACTTCAGAAAAGGCTATACCCTATATTGCTAATTGGACTCAAAATGGGCAAAAAATTGAAGATAAACAGAGAGCTTTAGAAGGTGTACATGCTTCCGCAAAACAATTTATAGAAGTTATGGATTCAGTTATTACTAAAGAAAGAGAAAAAGAAATTCCTTTGAATTATCAAGAGAAGTTAGAATTGATTCAAAAAAATAATGGTCTTGGATCTAATAGTCTGGAATTGGAAAACACAGAGTTTTGGAGGAAGCTAGAGACGTCTAATCCAGAGGACTATAAAAAGTATTTAACCTACAAACCATTATACGAACATGAAAATAAGCATGGTGAAGTGAAATTTGAAGAGCCAACTCTGTATATCCATGGGGTAACAAATGATTTTGATTCATTTGGAAAAGTAAATGAAATTAATTTACAACCATATAAATATGCTGATGTAACGTATACAGTTGCAATTCCACATGAAAATGGGCAACTGGAATCTTTTAGCGGAAAATACTACAGTAACGAGTATGATAATCCATTGCATCATATTACGAAACACGAGCTTTCCAGCAAAGATGCGATTGGTAGGTTAGAAAAGAGCTGGAACGAGCACTTAATCGAAAAAGGACAAGGAAACAAAAAGGAGGAAGGGTTATATCCCAAAAATAAAGAGGATATATTGTATTGTCACGTAACAGGTAAGCCCATAGCCCAAGATGAAGGTTACTATCACGTTGAAATATGGAATGATTCATTTGCGCTTTCTGAAGAAGTGAAAGAAACAATCTATTCAGATAAAGATTGGGATGAATTAAAGAAGAGACAAGATAATGCATACTTTAAGATTTGTGACTATGAAGCAAATGATGGCGATTTAACTAAAACAGAACCAAAACCTTTCAGTAATCATAAAGATGTTATTTATCATTATGATGGTACAAAGGAACCTGAAAAGCTAGGTAGTATAGCAGATGTTTACAATCTTTATAAACAGAGTAATGACAAAGAAAATAACAGTTATCTATCTCGGCAAACACTTCAAGATCTTGTCATTATTAAAGAGGATAAAGAGGAAATGTTTAATATGTTAATGGAAGAATCAGGCCTTATAAAAAATCCTACTGTAAAGGACTTTCAAAAGGTGAATGAAAAATTGGGTATCGATAAGGATCTAAATTTAGAAAATGCTAAAGAAAAAAAGGGGATAATTAAGAAAATGCAAATGGCACAACTTACTCCAGAAAGATAAGGAACGTCAGTTTATGGATAATGAACTGGCGTTTTTGTTTGGTTAAAAAGAAAAAGCTGCGTTTAAAATGGCAGCCAAAGTTGAAATGTGAGCTACCTAAAATTAGGTAGCTCTTTTTGAAAGGAGAGATGAAATGCAATTTAGAACACACCTTGTTACTACTTTAGCCTTATCACTTCCGATAATGAGCGCAACAGATACATTGACGGTGGGAACCGTTGCAGCCCTTTCATTAGGCGCACTATTCCCTGACATAGATGAACCCCATTCATGGATTGGTGTAAGAACCAGAGGTGTCTCGGATATCATAAAAGGATTATTTGGACATAGAGGGATTACACATTCTATTGCAGGTTTGTTCCTTATTTTCCTAACAATGATTTTATTGGTTAATATCATCGATTTTCCAATAGCTATAGCTGCATATTTTGTTTTGGGTTATTTCTTACATCTAATTGAAGATAGCTTCAGTAAATCAGGGATAAAGTGGTTTTTACCATTTAGTAATAAAACTTATCAATCAGGATTAGGTTCTGTTTATTATCGAACAGGGAGTATGGTTGAAAACTTTATTTTGTTAGGAGCTGCAATTATATTGATAGGCCAGATAAAAGGTCTAGGACTTGGGAAATTAATTGGTCAAGCGACGTTATTTATTGGCATATAAAATGGAGGGATAAAGTGTATAAACAAGAAGAAATTAATAAAGCTGTAGCAGTTGATATTGTTGATTATTGCGAGAAAAATAATATCGAATTAAAAAGCGATAGTGAACGATATTATCGTTTAGCAGCACATGATAGCTTAGTTATTGATCGTAGAAAGAACAGTTTTTACTGGAATAGCAAAGGCCTTGGGGGAAATACCATTAATTTTATTCAAAAAGTAGAAGGGAAATCATTTAAGGATGCAATGAAAACATTGTTAGATCAAGAACAGAAATATCAAGATAATAAAAGTGTAGAGTATGTGGTAGAACCCTATGAGTATGATTACGGAAAGCAATCTAATAGCTTCAATAAAGCAAGGGATTACCTTGTCCAAGAAAGAAAGATAGCACCTGAAGTTGTCGATGATATCCATTCAAAAGGATTAATAAAACAGGATAGATATAGTAATGTTTTGTTTCTTTGGAAAGACAAAGATCAAATCATGGGATGCAGCGAGCAAGGAGTTTATAAGTCCGATAAATATAAAAAGGGTTCATGGAAATCTGTCCAAAAAAATTCTACAGCTAATTATGGGTTTTCTGTTCCATATGGTCAACCAAGAAACCTAAAATTTTTTGAGTCTTCAGTGGATCTTATGAGTTATGCATCACTTCACAAAGAGAAATTGAAAGATACGCATCTGGTTAGCATGGAAGGGTTAAAACATAATACTGTTTTCAACTATATGTCAAAGGCTATGAAGGAACTAGATGAGTCTCCTGATAGTGTGGCTTTATGTGTGGATAATGATGCAGGGGGCAAAGAATTTTTAGATAAATTTAAATTCCTTAGGTTAAAACATAACAATGGAAGCACTTCTTCAATTAGATCCGAAATTCCTGATAATCCGTATAATCAAGCTAAATGGGATTGGAATGACCAATGTAAATATCTTGCTAAAAAAAAGGAACAAGAAATTGAAAAAGATAAAGCCCCGTTCCATCAAGTTTTAAATGAAATGGAAAAAAGAAAGAATATGTATGCTTATCATAAGCAAAAACAGGCTGAGAGATAGAGGTAACTGTATAATATGTTGACAAAAAGGCGAATCTAATATAGACTATCTATTAGATGGTAGTTTAAAGTGATGTCGCTAACCCTTGAGCGACAAATAAAAAAGGGGTCGTTATTCCTACAAACGACTAATAAGAAGGAATCGCAAACCCATTAAGCGATTAATAAAATGTGGGCAGGAAATTGGATATAAAAGGGCAAGAGTAATTTATTACTCTTGCCCTTTTTTTGTTTTTAAAAACTGAGGGGAGAAACCAATGAAGCCAGAACCCAATTATATATATACAATTAGTGATAAGTTCTTTGCGGAATATCCTGATCCTTCTCTGAAGTTTAATAAGGATGGTGGCAGGCCTCATTATTATGCTTTTGAAGGAAAAGAGAATGATCAAATTTTATGGATGATTCCAATGTCAACAAAGACGGACAAGTTTGAGTCGATTATAGAAAAACGTGAATCACAAGGAAAACCGAGTGACATTGCACACGTTTGTAAAGTCGGTTCAAAAAAGTCTGCATTTGTTATACAAGATATGTTTCCTATTACAAAAAATTATATACGAGACAATTATAAGATTAAGGGAGAACCTTTGAAGCTTGTTGCTAAAAAGGATATTGAAGCTATTAACCAAAAGGCTAAAAAAATTCATTCTCTTATTCAAAAAGGTACAAAGTTTGCCAAACATCAGGTAGATGCGCATGGAATAGAGAAAGAATTAACAGAAAAGATTAAAAAAGAAGAAAAAAAACGGAAACAGGAAATGGCAAAAAGACTAAAAATGGAAAGATAGAGTTTTAAGACACTTGTTTAATAACAAGTGTTTTTTTGAATTTATACAGAAAGAAGGGCTAACTATGAATACAGTAATACTTGCAGAAAAACCGGATCAAGCTAAAAAATATGCTAGCGCCTTAGGTGAAACCAAGAGAGGTAAAGGATTTTTCTCTGTTAAAACTAATTATTTAGACGGAGATGTAATAGTTACATGGGGGATTGGCCATCTTATAGAGTTAGCCAGTATGGATAAGTATGGAGAGCAATATAAAAGGTGGGATATGAAAAACCTTCCGTTTTCACCAAAAAAGATGCTATATGAAGTAAAAGAGAACACAAAAGATCAATTTCAAAACGCTAAGACACAACTTGAAAATGCAGACAAAATTATTATAGCAACAGATCCAGATAGGGAAGGGGAAAATATTGCATATTCTTTGTTTTACAAGTGTTCAGCTAAAGTTAGAAATACACCAAAAAAGAGACTCTGGATTAATTCCATGGTAGACAAAGAAATACAAAGAGGATTTCAAAACTTGAAGGAAGGTAAAGAAACGTACAATTTTTTTGTAGAAGCGCAAACAAGGCAAATAAGTGATTACCTTGTAGGAATGAATTTTACACAGTTTTTCACGCTTTTAGCACAATCACAAGGGCTTAAAGGGGTTTATTCATTAGGGAGGGTACAAACCCCTTGTAATAGCATTGTGGTTGAGAATGATATGTCTATTAGTAACTTTAAAGAAGAAACGTATTACAAGCTCTTTGGAACATTAAATAAGAGTGGTCAAGAGGTTAAGTTTACGAATGATACTAAATACAAGTCAAGAGAAGAATTACAGCAGGAGATTAAGAAATATGGTCTAGACAATATACTGAAAACCAAAATTACAACTGTAAGTAAAGAAATGAAAGCAAAAAAAGCACCGAAATTATTTAATCTTGGTGGCATACAAAGCTATGCAAATAAAAAATGGAAATACAGTTTAGATAAATCACTGAAAATAATTCAATCACTATATCAAGAAGGGTTTTTATCTTATCCTCGAACGGACAGTGATCTAATTACTACTAATGAGTTTGAGTATTTGAAAGCAAATGTGGAAAAATACAAGCAGATAATTGGGGTGAAGTTCAAGAACAGTAATATGGAACCAAGGAAAGAATACGTAAACAATGAAAAAGTTCTTGAACACTATGCAATTATACCAACAGAAAAGATTCCTGAATTAAGTTCTCTTAAAGCTGAACAAAGAAACATATATGAAGCTGTAGTAAAAAACACGATTCTAATGTTTGCAGAAGACTATGTATATGAAGCTACGAGAGTGTCAGTAAAAGTAAAGGATCTGGAGTTTGTTGCAAAAGGTAATGTACCAAAAATTTTAGGGTGGACAAGTATAGAGCAGTTGGAAGAAAAAGAAAGTGAAGAAAAGCTAACTTTACCCGAATTTTATGAGGGGGAAGAGATTGTCTTTAATCCTGGTGTAGATACAGGGAAGACAAAGCCGCCAGCAAGGCTCACAGAGTCCTCTTTAGGAGGTAAAGGAGGAATAATGGATAAACTAGATCTTGGTACACCAGCTACACGCTCATCTATTATAAAAACGTTGATTGATCGTGAGTATATTAAAGTTGAAAAAACTAAACTATATCCGACTGAAAAAGGGTTACTTCTTTATGAGTTCACTAAAAACATTTTGTTGGGAAGCCCTGATATGACATCTAAGTGGGAAGCGCATTTAAAGAAAATAGGCACAGGGGAAGGTTCTCAAAACAATTTTCTGAAGAACATTAATAACTTTATTAGTAAAACATTGCAAGAGTTGAAGAAAAAAGAAATTAGTGAATCTCAAGTGCAGCAAGTCAAAAACAGTAATAAGAAAGAAATAGGAGAGTATTTAGTCACAGAGGAAGTGAAGGTATATAAGTGTGTGAAGAAGAATGATCCAGCAGATAGCTTTGTTATATTCAAGAATAAATCCGGAAAGAAAATATCTCAGACGAACATAAAGCAACTACTTGAGAAAGGGAAAACACCTTTGATGAAAGGATTTACTTCTAAGGCTGGAAAGAAGTTTGATGCACATTTGGTATTAAAAGACAAAAACATTATTTTTGAGTTCAAAAATAGTAAGAAAGTATAAAAGTAATTACAAATAAAAAGGTAACGATTATACTTGTATATAATATAAAAGTATAATCGTTACTAATATAAGGAGTATAGGATGGTTTTAAAAGAAAAGACTCATATCATATTCATTATGCAAGGAGCAATTATAGTCACAATCATTAGCTTGTTTTTTTCTTATATGGCTACACTTTTTCCTGTTAGCGATTCAGAGAACATGAACAATATTAATGCAGCTATTGATGGTAAACTCTTATGGATAGTATTTCCGTTGCTTATATCACCGATTATAGAGGAATTGGTATTCAGGAAATGGATACCTAATGCATTTCAGGAATCAATAGGAAGAAAAGGGAGCATATTATTTTCTAACATATTATTTGCTTTTTTTCATTTTGATCTCTACTTTCTTCCTTACTTATTTAACGGGCTCATATATTCATACTTTTATGACAAGACAAAAGATATTAAAGTGCCTATTGTAATACATATCATTTATAATTTTATTGTTTTCCTGTTAACGTTTATTTGTAGGTAAAATAAAGTATAATAAGGATATGGAATACATTTATAAAAAATATGGGAATAATATTTAAAAGATATCTTGAAAAAGTAAAAGTGTATCGGTATATTGAGAAACATGGAAATGGACGGATGTATGGAGAGGAGGATTTACGTGAAAATAGGTTATGCCAGATATATAAGTGATAATCAATCATCAGATAATGTAGTAAAAATCATGGAAAAAGCTAAGGTAGATAAACTAATATTTGGGATATCCTCTCAGTCGAATGATCAAAAGAAATTTAAAGAGTTCATTCACACATTAGAAAAGGAAGATATTTTAGTTGTTAAAGGGTTAGAAACTCTTGGAGAGACCATTATTGATATTATAGATATTCTTAATTTATTAAACGAAAAAGAAATTGGTATTCAAGTGTTGGAAATAAACTCTAACACAGATGAAGATGTAGAGTTAAAAAACGTTCGTTTTCAAAAGATACTTAAAAGGTATTTAATTCATGTATTAGAATTGGCCAGCGATAATTTGAAGGAAGACATTAGATATAGGCAATCTATAGGCGCTAAGTATGCAAAAAGAATGAATACAAAAAAGAAAAAAACTAAAGGAAGGCCGAAAAAATACTCAGAAAATGCAAAAGACCCATATGATAGAGAGATATATTATGCAGTTGTGGCCATGCTAGATAAAAATATACCGATAAGTGATATAGCAGATGAACTTTATCTTTCCAGAACAACGGTATATAGAATTAAAGAGGACATAGAAAAAGATGATCATACGGAATGATATAACCATCTTTTCTTACTTTTTATTCATCACTAGTCATGGCTTTGAATTTCCTTTTTGTAGAAGTTGTCAATTCATTTCTTACATAACTATCAATTAATAACTCGATTATTTCATAATCAAACTTCGTTTTTGTAACTATCTTTAATGCATTCAATTCCTCTTTGATTTTGTCAGAAATCTTCACCTGATATTGTTGATTTTTAAAAGATTTTTTATCAGAGGTGTCTTTCAGAGTTTTTACCTTAGATTTAGGAACTTCCTTATTTTCCTCTTTGTCGGTATAAACTTTGTCAGGCACAATATTCCCGGGTGTCCTTTCTTTCATTCCTTTTAAAACACTGTTTTGCCGCATTAGTATTCACCATCCTTATTTTCCTCATAAAAATTTAACCTCTCAATAAATTCATCTGTTACGTCCTTATATTTACTTATAACTTTCTCATCGTGCCTATCTTTTTCAGTTATCCCATTAATATCAAATCTTTTAATTCGTTCCATCTGAGGTACAATATTTTTAAACATGTTGTCGCTGCCAAAAGAATTTTTAGCTGTCTCCATAATATATTCATCAACAGTACCACCATTTTTTTGAAGGACAGGTAATATTCCTACTACTGTTAAACCTAAATTATATCTTCTGTTCAACTTGTCCAATTCTTGAATATACGACTCAGCGCCTGTTAATGATCTTTCGTGAGTCTGAAGAGATATTAGTACGTAATCTGAGGAGACTACAGCATTTCTAGTCACTTCTTTTGACATGGGAGGAACATCAATGAGAATAACGTCATAATCCTCTTTTAGAGGTTCCAGTAGGTTGTTAATAAAGAAATCTTCTTCTTCCTCTGTTAAAGTGTTCTGATAAAGATGTTTTGGAAAATCTTCAAAATCAATAAAAGACGGCAGCAGAAAAAGATTTTCCATTATTTTAACCTCTAACCCCTTAAAACTCCCCTCTTGAATGCCTTTCATAATAGTTTTTTCAATAGTTATAACACCATCAGGTTCATTTATAGACTTAGTTAACATCAGACTCTTTGTTGCATTTGATTGAGGGTCTAAATCTAATACAAGTGAACGGATACCTCGCTTAGCGAGCATATAGGATATTAATACTGTATTAGTAGTTTTACCAGCTCCCCCTTTATAGTTTCCTACAGTAACCGTAATAGCTCTATCAGAACTTTTATTTAACCTCTCAAAGCTCATATTTTACCTCCTCAAACTGGTTTAATTATCTAAATTATACTTGCCAACAAAAAAAATAACAACCTAAAATAGTTATAAAGATAAATATAACTAAAGGTAAAAAGATAAAAGGATATATAGGTATAAAGGTAAAAAGATAAAAAATAAAAAAAGGACTGTTTTTCAAACACAACAATCCTTTTCCTAACAACGTTGAACCAAAGTATTAATGATATTTATAAATAGTTAAATAGATATAAAGATAAAAAGAGATAAGGTTAAATAGACATAAAGGTAAATAGTGATAAAGTTAAAAAGATAAATATCACTATTGACAAAAAAAGTTATTTACATTCCCAAACTCTTCCTTTAGAATTGAGTACAAGATAGATTAATAGAAAATCATTTTACGAAACGACATAAAAAGATAGAGAATATTAAAATTTAATATAAAAAAAGCCCCACGAATTGCAGTTCGTAGGACAACATCTCAATATGTATTGCTATTATACCTCAAAAATAGAGGTGTAGCAATGGCTTTTTTTGCCAACACAGGAGCCAAGCTGTGTGCATAACTGCATTTAAGTAGACAGGTTAAGCATTCGCCAATGCATAAAGGAATGCTAGGATCATAAGAAAGGGTCGCTATATCCCCTTTTGATCCGAATGGTGACCACGACCAATCTAACTGGTGGGGGCGGTAATCCTGGGTGAAATACCCGGTGGCTCAGAACAATACTCTTAGGGAGGATTTTAGGAGTGTTCTGAGCGTGTTGAGACGAACAACACCGACTGATATAGCATGTGATAGTGGCTCCAAACTCTGATCTCCGACGGTAGCATATATTATAAGTGAAACAGCATACATACATACATATTTTAAAAGAAACATAGTCGTACTCTGGTTTATACGATTTTTTTTTAATTGTGTAAACCTAGGGTACAACTATGCTCAACACCACCTCATCAGCTCCTCTGGTAGCATTCCCGTAGTCCTCAAGTCAACTAAAAAGCCATGTTAAGTAAAGAAAATTTTATGAGATTTATAGAAAAAGGAACTTTATACTAAGCTATAAGAGATAAATAAAAATAAGTAGCATACTAAGTTATTAGAAAATGGAGGGCGTAGTCAGATTTCAGCCAGCTGGCGCAAAGGTTTTGTTTCTTAATAGAATTTCACTATACTAGTTACTAATATAAAAGTAATTAATATAGTATAATACTTGTAACTTAGTAACTAATATATTATAATACTAGTATAGCAAGTTATATATTCACTAGGAGGGATTTCATGGAGATAAAGGTATCAGAAGTTATCGAGAGATTATTTGATAAGAAAAGTTCCAGTGAAGCAATTGTTATTACTTTAGCAAATTTTAAAGGAGGTGTCGGGAAAAGCACACTAAATTCTATTTTGTCTTATTTAGCAACTGAAAAATATGGCTTGAAAGTTTTACAAATTGATAGTGATCCTCAAATGAATTTAACTAATAAAATGTATCGTACATATAAGAATGTAGATTTTCCTGCAAAGAAGACCTTTATGGATGGGATTAGGGCAGAGAATTTAAAGGATAGTATCACTTTAGTAAATGACAAACTGTCAATTATCGAAGGCGAATGGGATTTAGCTTTGCTTACGGATCACATTCATAAAAAGTTAAATGCTGATGCGGATTTTTACTTGTATGATTATTTAATTAAACCCTTAAAGAAGGAATACGACCTGATTTTTTTCGATGTTATTCCAACCACAACTTCATATACTAGTAATTGTATTGTTGCTAGTGACTATGCTGTTATGCCTACGCAAACTGAAGAAGATGCTTATGATAATACAAAGACTTATATTGATTATCTTATTACTATGAAACGTGATTATAATCCAAAGCTTGAGCTTGCAGGTATTGTACCTTATCTAGTAGCAAATGATGCAGTGGATATAAAACTTCTTAAAAAGTATCAAGAAGAGTATCCAGATATTACATTTAAAAATTTAATTAAACGTTCAGCTAGAGTTAAAACATGGGGGTTGGAAGGTATTTCAGAATACAAACCTTATGATAAACGCACTCTAGATATGTACGATATGGTGTTCCGGGAAATGATAGAAAGAATTGCTGTATTAAAAAAAGTGCTATAATATCTAAATAATATATATTAAAGGTGGAATTGTCATGAGTGGTTTTTTAGAGAGTCGCCAATCTAATAATGAACGAGATCCTTTCGCTAAAAAGAAAAAATCTCCAGAAACTAAGGTTGTTAAATTAAATGCTGATTTACATTATATTTTAAAGACTCATGTAGCATATGAGAATGATGGTACAACTATTACAGACCATATTAATAAAGCTGTTACAGAGTATGTAAAGAAAAATAATATTGATCCATTGAAAAAATAATATGGAGGTTTATATTATATGATAAATTCAGCCCACAACATCTTTTCTCAACTTACGGTTCCATTTAAAAAGCATCCAGTATTAATTATGATGATGCTGTTGACTTTGATTTTTTTTACAAAGTTAATAGTGCAATTGTTGTTATTTATTGGTTTTATATTTGTTATTGGATATACATTATATAAGGCATTTATATATTTATTTAAAATATCCTACTTGTTGATGCGTTTTACTTTGGGAACCGTTGCAGTGATCTTAGCTGTGAGTGGGCTTGTTTGGCTTATAGGTCAATTATGACATGGCGAACGGAATCTCTCGACCTATTTTGGGTTACTTTTTTAAAAATCACTAGTTACTATTTTAATAGTATAAAAGTTACTTAGTGTAAGTTATAATAGCGAATTAGTCTCTGGCTTGTTTATTACACTAATTGTTTCTGAAAAGGAGATCATGTATTACTGTAAGGTTTTAAGTGTTGAGGCTATATGTATTATGATAGTTTTATATATTTTCAGTATAACCGTAAATATTAATTATTATACATTTTAAAATAGGGTTTTATGTGATTCATAGAAAGTGTATGCTCGTATAATCCTCTTATACTATCAAGGGAGTGGGAATTATGGCTAAAAAAATGCCATTGTCTATGCCTGAAAAGCTCAAAGGTGATTTAGAGAAAATGTCAAATGAAGTAGGACTCTCTCAAAACCATTTAGCTGTTTTGGCTTTACATAGTTTGGTTAGAAACTATGAGAAAAAAGGAACATTTATATTTGCAGATCTATTGAATCCAGAACATAGGGATTAACGGTATAAAAAGTCACTCAAAAGTGACTTTTTATTTTTTATCCATCCAGCTATAGATCTTGTCTTTTATACTGTGAGTATTATCTTTTATTTCATCAAAGATTAACGATGCTAACGAAAACCATGTTAATTCTTCATTATAAGGATTGTTAGAATTAATATATTTTAAGACTCGCCTTAACTCTTTCAATTTATTCTTATCAATTTGTTGATTAAGATGGTTTTTTACATAAGCATTTACTAAATTAGTGTTTCTTACACTGGCATCCAATAGCATTGCTGTAGCTTTGGATGGAGTTACATCTAAAGCTATTGAAAGTTGATAAATCTGTTCATAAAACTCTTGAGTGAAACGTGTGGTTATTCTTTCGTTCTTATTAGATCGAAATTTATTTTGCAAAGACTCGTTTTCTAAAGAACCAATAAAAAGAGTTTTTCTAAAATAAAAATCCCTTCTAAAATATTGAGAAAGGTATTCAATTACTTTTTTATTTTGCATTCCTTTCATACAAATCATTTCTGTTACATCTTTTACTGGTATGTTTGTTATATAAGATAATCTATAGATGCAATTTTTCAACTCAGAAGAGATTGTGGGTTTTACATCTTTTTTCTTATCAGATCGTGTCTTTCTTTTATTTTTTACCTCTCCCCTATTCAAATAGACACCTCATTTCATTTTGTTCTTTAGGACACTGTCTCTATGTCCTAGGCTTAAAACTATATATATGGAGGGAAGGGAAGAGGTATGTATATTTTTTAATATTTGTTTATATTGTAATATCCCACTATAGTATACAAGTTACTTTTAAACTAGTTACTTGTATATAAGTTACTTTTATAGTATAATTATGTAAGATAATATTAACATTTATATTAGAGAGGAAGGTAACTGGATGAGAATTGAGAAGGTTATTTTTGAAAAAGGAAAGATGATGAAGCTTATAAAAAAAGACCTGTTGCTGCAAAGAATGTATAAAGATTTAGGGAAAAATGATCTAGCTTTGGAAATTCTTTTCAATAGTGAAGTTTTAGGGGATTGCATTATGGAAAATGAATATCTTTATTCCTGAACCATATGGGATTATAAGGATAAAAAGGGGGGATTAAATGATTTGGTTTGTCTTTTATATTCTAGGTGTCCTAATAGTAAGTCTAGGTATCTCTAGTATTTATATACGAACTATTGAGAAATCATAAATAAGGAGTTATAACCAATGAGTGAAGATACAATAAACAAGCTATATTTAGATGAGTTCCATAATATAAAAGGGATGGACAATGAAAGTCTAATGCTTGAAAATAAAGAAATAAAAGCAATTATTCATGATTTTTATAAAAAGGAACAGGAACATATTAATCAATTTACTGATGATGAAAAGTATAGGGAGTTAATATTCAAGTTATATCAACACTTAGGATATAAAAGTCAATTTTATAATTTTAGTATGGTAGAAAAAATTTTGCTACATTTGATACACACTTACACAGACTCGTTAGTCAATGAATTTAAAAGTGTGCTGAAAGAGGTGGAAACGTGATACACGAATTAAAAGTTCTTTATCTTTCCTATAAAGATGAAACTAATCAAGACAGAAAAGATATGATTGTTGATGAATTTATCAAGCTTTGTAGAGATAATCCTTTTTTCGCTAACCCAAGGGGAGAAGATATTTCCTATATTTTTGATTTTTTTCAACCGATAGTTCAAGACAGAAAAAGTTTAAAGAAGAATGGAACAGTTTTACTAATAAATGAAGAAGAATTTGAGAACATGAAAAGCTATTTTATTGAAAATAATTATGCATCTTCTCAGCCTAGAGAAATGGGTTGGGATGTAAGGTTTGCAGAGTTTAAGGGTGCAAAAGATATTATTTTAAAAAATGGTTCATTTCATTTAATGATATTTAATGATTATGAGAAAAGAGAATCAACTTTGATCACATTAACAAAAATTGATGATCTACATGAACAAGGGAGAAAAGAATTTATATTTGATTCTGCGGAGGACTTCTGTTCAATGTTATCTACTTATAAAAAATACCTTAGCAAAGAAAATGGTACTCTTCAGGCTATAGACTGGATTATAAAAGGGAATAATTTTAGGGGGAATATAGATGGAACGAAAAGCAAAGGTAGCTGAACATTTAACAGATGAAGAATATCGTTTGTTGTTACGAGTATATGCCGATCATAATAGCTCAATGGGATTAGAAAGAAGGAAAAATTATTCTTTATCTCACATTGTTAAAGTAGAAAGAAATATTAAAGAAAATTGCTTACATGTACATTATGAAAATGGTGATTGGTGGCACTATTGCGTTGATGGTACATGGTACTAATAGATAAACAAAAAGAATTAATCCAAGACTATATTTTGCTTCCACTTGCGCTAAAGGTTTTAAAACATGATATGAAGGTATTTGAGGACTTTTCTATGCGTAGGGTTTATTTAGGTAAGTTAGATTCGTGTGTAGAACAAATCAAAAAGTTATAGTGACCGCATATTGCAGAAGAAGCTGGTGTTAGTAAAAATACAATCTATCAAATAAAAGAGGAGGAAAGGTAGAATGGTAGAATTTTCTACAAGTGATCGATTTAAGATCAAATCTAATTTACTTAATCTTTTGCTGGAAGGTGGTAAATATAACGAAAAGATTTACATATCGGGATATACAACTAACGGATGCATGGGGTTTGCTAGATTTGCATTAGAAAGATTAACTCGATATGCGTTTAATATACAGCGCTTTCCGGGATATGAAGATCGTAATATAATACGTGCTGGTGGGAATGATAGCTTTAAATACTTTTCGGAGTGTGTTGATTTTTTCGAAAATGTTGTATCAGAAGAAGAAATAAAAATCGCTATTGAAGAAATTATAAATGTATATCATCATACACAGAAACAATTGAAAGGAAAACAAACGATAACCTGTTTTCGAGGATTACAACCTTTCGAGTACTTACAGTTTATAAAAGAGTTAGAATCAGACAGTAATCCAAAGCAAGATCTATCATATAAAGCAAACACTATCGTGTCCTTTCGGGATAATGAGCAAGGGTATTCTCACAGATTAACTATTAAAGTAAAGATTCCAGTTGAAAAGGTCTTAATGCATCATGCTTTTATTGAAACCGATAACAGAGATTCCCTTTTCGCTAAAAAAAACGACCTAGTACATGAAAATGAACTTCTGTATATAAATACAGATTCTAAAGGTATGTTTACGTTTAGTAAAGATGAAATATTAAATTTGGAAGAAATGGGAGCAAACATTCATTTCCACCGTATAAATAAGGAAAGTGAAGACCTAGCAATTGAAAATAATCATGAGTTAATTAGAACAAGCGCTTATAATGATCTTATTATGTATGATCAAACATATTGGATTTATCTAAAAGAATACAAAAAACATGTTCTTGATATGTTACCCTGGTGGATTCGTAAAAGAGCTAAAAAAGAATTAGAACTACTATAAGATGTAGTGTCAGAAAAATGCGGATTTACAACGTTAAGAATGTACTAGTACTTCTAGCTTTATTTATATCGGTTTTAAAATGATTAAACAATAAAATACGAATTAATATATTTTCAACAAGCCTTTTTAATATAAAGGTTTGTTTTTTTTGCTTTTCTGTGCTTGAAAATATAGCTATAAGTCTAGAACACTGTCTCAATGTCCTAGATTTATAGTAAAGGGGGAGAGAGGTGTGTATACTGTTTTGCTAGATTGTCCATACTTGTTAAAAAAGTTATTGGAGGATTCAAAAAATGAAATTAACAAAAGAAGAAGCAAAGGTTTTGGCTAAGAAAGGTATTATAAATAGTAAGAAATATGGTATTCCTTTAAAAAAGAAGAAAAAGTAATACATTTATATATGGAGCTACATGAGAGGGTATTCGATCCCTCTCTTTTTTTCTGTTAACAAATATATTAGTTACTAGTTACCAGTTACTTGTATATTAGTAACTAAAATGATATAATTATCATAACAAAGAAAGCTTAAGAAAGGGCGTTAGAAAGTCTAGCTGGGGAACAAAAAATAATTTATGGTATATGGAAAGGATTGAATTAATCTGAAAAAGAATGACTTAGTTGATACTATTGAAAAAATAATATATGAGCATTCAAGAATGGAAGATATGCTTTTAAGATTTGTTATGCAAGAAGGGTACAATGATTTAACGGTAGGCTGGAAAAAAAAGATGAAGGTAGACCCCGGTTTTAGTACAATGAATATGCTTGAAGAGCTATTAAGAAAAATGTCGTGACGAGGTGTCATTTTTTATAAATGTAATATAAGTATTGAGGTATTAACTTTCTAAAGCGCATCCTAAGTTATTTTTTTGTATGATAAACTTATATATAAGTTACTTGTTACTGCACAATATAAAGGGGGAGTTTTAATGAATAAGGTGTTCTATGCTTTCCTAGTGATACTTGTAGGTATCTTACTCTACTCTGGGTATGGGATAGGGAGCTTGTCAATTTACGGTATAGGTATTTCAATTATTTCAGTCGCTTTGCTAACCATTGAATTTAAAATAAGAGATAGATATTAAGTTTAGGAGGTTATCATGGCTAATAAAAAAAATAGGGAACTATTTTCACTTATAGATGAACTACATGAACATAAAGAAGAATTAGAATACCATGCAATTGGAAGAAGGCGCTCTGATAGATTAAATAAGATTGAAGAAAATGCTACCAAAATAGAGAAGATTGCTATTGAAATACAAAAGCAAGTTTCTACCATGCGTAGAAAGCAACCATGAAACACAATGTATAGTATGTTCACAAAAAAATTCAAGGTAAAGGAGATGCAAAATGATTACTAAAGAAAAACATGAAGTGGCAAATTTATTACAAAATTTATCTAATGCTGTGAGCGACAGAGAAGGTGACAACGAGATACATCAAGATAATGATAATTACATTAACGGGGTTATTAAAGCTATTCCTAAAATAGAAAAGGCACTTAATGAACTAAAATTATATTTCGAGTAAATTATGAAACAAAATGTATAATAATTACATAGAAACATATTAAGTTTAAAAGGGTTTGCGAGATAAATTACGCAAACCCTTTCTTGTATGTGCAGGATTATTTTCTGAAATACCTCAATAAGCCAGCTATGCATAAAAAAATTAAAGCAAAGCTCCCAATAAAGCCAAGTAGCATAAATAATGTGAAATCCAAGGTTTATCACTCCTTTATATTATTGTAACCTATTTTTTTCAAAAATAGAATATAGTACAAAATTACCATCTTTTGGAATTAGGTTGCAATTGCACATACAAAATATTACAATTATTTTAAAAGGAGGTAATATTTGTGAAAAAGTTTTTTGTTTTACTAGGTGTTTTGTTTTTAACTTTAAGTGGAGCTATTAGTGCTTCGGCAGCAGATTCTGTTACTAATGGCAGAACAGTTGGAGGTCAATATGTATCATACTCACATTTCCTTAGTTATATGGATGTTAAATGTGGTATGAATACTCAGGCGCATTATCATGCGGATGCTACAAATCTTGATAAGATGAGTGTGAATTGGAAAGTCTATGATGTGATGACTGGAGCAGTTGCGGATCAAGGTGGGCTATCTTATTCAAATAGAGGTACACTTCGCGACTCATCAAGATCTTATTTGGCAATAGAAAGGTCTAATGCAAACTACAAATTTAGTAATAATGGCTCTAGCTGGACACCGGGAAGCAATGTATATCATTGCTGGAATAGAAGTGCAGCAAAAGCAAATGAGACAAGCCAGTCTACAGATCGAGATAAATTAAGAGAGATGTATTATGATTTAAATCAAACATCTAAATCATTACAGTCAAACAATGATGTGACTAGTGAAGTAAAGCAAATATTAGAGAATCAATTAAAAGATAATGCTACAGATGTAACAGACTTCAAATTCAAAAATGGTAACGTTGTCAATTTCTCTGATTTTAAAATTTCTAATTTAGCAGCAGCAAATGACAAAAAAATAGTTGCTGATGAAGTGGAATTTGAGAACCCTGAGAATAGTAACGCAACAATAATTGAGGTAGAAATACCGGAAAGTGTATATAAAGATAACAAGGAATATAAACTAACAGGTTATGTTGTATTTATAGCTAGTGAAGAAGAAACAATAGACTCAGGTTTATATTTAGATTTAGTAAAGTAAATAGAGATTATAATATTTTATATTGTGTGTCTCATAAGAAGGTTAAAACCCTTCTTTTTTTTTTGCGAAAAAAGCATTAAAGATATTCACCAATGCTAAAGAGTAAATAATTTATTATTATTGTACAATAAAAAAAGTAACAAATATATTAGTAACTAAAAAAATATCGATAAAAGTGTATACAAACGTATACATGTATACACAAATGTATACGAATTTCGGTTTATTGTAGGATGAAATTCACAATGGTATAGTATTAATAATATAAGATTAGGAGGGGAAACCTTGGCAGCAACTTTTCGTATTGGAAAGATAGAAGATTATGCTTCTAATTTAAGAATTCGTATTACAGTTATGAAAAATCAACTGAAAGATAAGGATTTTGAAAGCAAAAAAGAATTTATTTTGGGCGAGATTAAAGCAACTGAATTGATTTTGGAGGAAATTATAAATGAATTTGGTTTAAAAACTTCTGAAGATGACTATAAAAAATAACGTTAATAAAATTACTTATTCAACCAAGATCCAGATCTGGTGGAAGAGCATTTATCATTTTCCATTTTCTCTCTCTCTTTTTTAAAGGCTGGATCTTTTCATCATATAAGTATTGGAGAATAGTGTTTGTGGTGAGTTGTTTTAATTGGTTTGAAGTAAAATAGAGAACTTTATATTGTTGGCCAGTCATAACCTTATATGACTTTATGTCATTTTTGTAAGGATTTTGGACTATAGTTTTGTGGAAACTGTGTAAATTTTTTTTAGCCATTACTAAATCATTTTTCATTTTCTCTAATATAGCTTCCATCAAATCTAAATAAACATTACTAGCGTATAAATCTTCAACAAAGACTTTTTCACGACTAATAACCTTTGTAGCCAGAGGAATGGTAATTATAAGGGTAATTAATTCATTTTTTTCTTCGACCATAATTTATCACGCTTTCAACAAATTTAATAGATATAAATTTTTAACGTAATTCTAACATATTTTATAGAACATAAGGAAAAAACTAATAAATAAAAATACCTCGCTATAGATATGAGTGAGGTTTCTTTTATTTCTATTACTATCTAGGTATATGTTGAGACATCATAATTTTTCCTTTTAACAAAACATCTTATTAAAATAGTAGTCAAAACTTAAAGGTATTGATTATAAAACTTGCAAGCAGTAAAATTAGTATCTGCAAGGGTGTCATAACTAATGTTCAAAAATAGGAGGGATGAAATTGAGATATGGGTATGCTAGAGTCTCAACTTTTCATCAAGATCTACAATCTCAAATAAAAGAGTTGGAAAAAGAAAGGTGCGAGGAAATTTACTGTGATAAATTTACTGGAACTAAAAAAGAAAGGCCTGAGTTTCAAAAACTATTAGCGGTGCTAGGTAAGGGAGATACTTTAGTTGTTACTAAGTTAGATCGCTTTGCTAGATCATCTTTGGACGGAATTAATATTATAAAAGAACTTTTTGAAAAAGGAATAAAAGTCCATGTATTAAATATGGGAATGGTTGAAGATACACCAACTGGAAGATTAATTTTTAATATTATGATGGCTTTTGCAGAGTTTGAAAGAGATATGATCGTAGAGCGTACTCAGGAAGGAAAAGCAATGGCAAAACAACGTGAAGGCTTCAGAGAAGGTAGACCAAAGAAGTATTCAAATAAACAAAGGAAACATGCTGTTTCTCTTTTGGAAAACTATACTTACAAAGAAGTGGAAGAAATGACTGGTATATCTGTAAGTACATTAATTCGTGAAAAAAGAAAACATATAGTTGCAGAAATAGGATAATTAGGCTAGACTTAAAACAGAACAAATGTTTGGTTTTTATTTAAAGTATATTTTGTTTTTTAAGAAATTGATTATTGAAATATATTATGATATATTGTTCAAAAATAATGTACAATAATAAAAGGGAGTGAATAGTTTTGTTACAAAACAAGAAGAAAATAATAGGGCTACTTGCTGGTTTAAGTATCATAGCAGTAGGGTGTGGTGTTAATAGCGAAAATGAGTCTAAAGTATTAGAAGAAGGTAAAGTTTATGATGGAAAAAATGCTACGCATGAGATAATAGAGGTGGAATCAGGATCGAATTGGACTGTCAAAAGTGACAAGAAGGATGATAGTAATTACAGTGTTGTAACTGTAGATGATACAGGCGAAGAAATAGCCGGATATCACGTCATTAACATTAAAGCTGAAGAGGTAAATGGTGATATTGAAAGCTCGTTTGCGAAAAGAGAAGGAAGAGATTTTATCATAGTTAGTGATGAAGAAAGTGTTTATTTTAGATCCGTTGCAGAAGAAAACAAGAGTGAGATAGAAGAAGCACTGAAAAATACAGATAATCCAGATCAGCATGTGAAGGATATATCTAACTATATTTTTAATGAGTCTTAAGAATCATTAAATTTTACAATATGACTAAAGTCTGTTAATCTTTCAATATTCATTAATTCCTAAAATTTAACAAAATACGACACAAAAAAAGATTGACTGTTCAATAAATGTGTGCAATAATTATGTATATAAATAGAAAGAGTGGATGTAAAAGAACGCCAATTCTTTTACATTCATAGCAAAAACAAGAGCCTGTTTATGCTACTTTTACTCTCTCTAATAGTTGCTATGCAACTAGGGATATTATACTAAAGAAGAGACTCATTTGCGAATAATACATAGAATATACTTTTTGCCTTAGCTTTAAGTGTATATTTTTTTTGCAATGTGAAATAAAGTTTCACTCTTTTCTTAATTGTATGTTCTTAGATGTTTGCAGCTAATTAGAAGGTGGTAGCCAAAAGGTTATCGCCTTTTTATATTCAAAAATATTGAAAGGGGTTTTACTATTGAGTAGTGCAGTTGATAACTCATTTGCAGGATGGACTGAATATGATGTTAAAGAAAAGTGTTGGCAAATCTTTACTTTGGGTGGAGAAACGTATGTTAAAAAGGATTTTAGAGGGAATTTCATCCATACAGGTACAGGGAAAGAATTAACTCTCAACCAGCTATTCCCTCAAATAAGAAACTGTACAGATGCAGCTGGATACATTATTGCCAGAAGAAAAAGACGAGGGTCACCTTTATGGCAGCAGAAGAACAAACGTAAACTTAGAATGCCTATTTAACCTTGTATATTCTTTTAATTTGCAAATAATCCATTGCAAAAATGTTTAATTATTGGATATTTGTAACGCTCTTTGACAATTTAATACTGGTAACGTGCTGCATCTGTAACCTTCGCAGATGTTTCCTGAGTGGTTCTCAGGAGCATAGGATGAAAAAGACAATAGAAGGTGTCTTTGTTTTAGTAGCAACACCGTAGAAATTACGGTTGTACTAAAGGTTCCTGATAATCCGAAATCAGATTCAGTTAGAAAGTCTTTGCCATGACCATAGACCACTCAACCAAGTGGTTAATTATTGACGAAGCAAAGTGCTATTGCCAAGATCCTTTACGGGGAGCAATACTTCTAACGAGGTGGCAACTCAAGGCCTGAACGTTGCATAAAAAAAGACATATTTTAAAGAAAAGTTTATTTGCAAATTAAAGAAATATACAATCAAGGTGAAATATAGATTTTCTAATCTTATAGATTAGAGTAAAAGGAGTAATATTTATGTGGTATTGTACTATTAGTTTTGTCTCTGGAAAAAAAGAAAATGTAATATTTCCTAATGTGGATGAAGCAAATCAACTTTTTAATGCTTTCCCCAATGCGGAAGAAGTAAATCAACCTTTTAATGCTAAGAGTAATTTGGTACTTTGTAATAACAATGGGAAAAGGCTATTAATTAATTTTAAAAATGTTGAAATGGTTAGCGAGCCAAAAGAATACAAAGAGAAGACTATATAAAAAGAGTAATCAATAATTATTTATTGATTACTCTTTTTTTTTAGGGAAAGAAATAATTCTCTATGTAAAGGAGGTAATATTTTGCGAATTAGAAGCCCTACGGTACTTATTTATTTTTGTAATAAATAAGCGAAAGGATTCGTTTTTTATGAAAAAAAATCTAGGAAGCTCAAAAATTTTCCTTATTTCCTTGTTAGTTTTTCTATCACTCTTTTTGTTCCAGACAAATACATCGGCTATGGTTGATAAAGTAAAAGTTGTTAATAAGGACATGAGAATATCAGCAAAGTACAAGTTTATTGCCCAATTTAACAAAAGCAAGACAACTGTTGTTCCGTTTGGTTTGAAATCAACAAATACGTTAAGCAAATCTGGAAAAACACCATATGTGTCATTTAACCCCAAAAATAACAATTCACTTAAAGGTAAATTTGGAGTGATTTATAAAAACATTGGGAGATATAATGATAAAGAAATAGATTTAAAAATTACCGTTCTTGATTGGAAAAAATACTTAAAGAATGATTCTGGAAAGATTTCCTTTCAACTAAATAATATTGGGGAAAACAACCAAGGGTATTATTATGTAGACCAAAAATGGGAGTTCTATGAAAGTGGTACAAACAAAAAAGTAAAGATCAACGGTTACATGACTGTCAATGATATTGATTCTTTACAGAGTATTAGTTTCAATAGAGAAACCTCACAGGGGATTAAAAATATCTTAATAGATGAATCTGCAAAAGAGTTCTTATCTTTTTCCAACAAAAACGGAGAGCTAGCAATTTACGAGGATAATTATATTTTAACTGCCAATGATGAATTGCGAGCTATGGCCACAATATTATACGAAGGGTTAGATACTCTTAGGTTTAAATGGGAAAGGGATTTTGATAGAAGTAGAACAAATGCTAACACTATTTATGACCCGGCAATTTCTGATGGCGAATATTTCGGTTATATAGCAAAAAAACCAGCAAAGACTCAACTTATAGATCCTTCTAAAACCGTTGAAAACAATGGAAAAGAATCCCAAAGTTTAAATGTGCAAAAAAATAAAACCTTTTCTTTTAACTTATACCACCAAGTCCCTGATGAATGGTCAAATTTTTACTATGATAATTATTTAATAGAGGACAATATAGATAAACGTTTGTCTATTGAATCAATAAAGGTGGTTAATGAAGAAGATAAAGATGTTACTAATTACTTTATCAATCAAACTAAGGATAATTATGTCAAACTAGTAGCTAAATCTACAGCTCTAAAAAAAAGTTACTTTTATAACCATACTTATAAGGTAATTGTTAATGTTAGAGTGAAAGACTCTGATACATTAACCAAAGATGTTAGGAATGGTAGAGTTACTTTTAATAACATTTATTCGGTTAAATCTGACAATGTAACTAAATCATCTAATAGGGTGGCAGCTATATTAAACCAAAGGGAAATAAATGTTTTGCATATTGATAAAATAAATGAAGATATTTTAAAAAGTACAACTAGTACACTGTTTGATGGAGATTTTTACTCTTATTCATCAAGAAGTGATTTGAAACAGGGAAAATACTCATATATTGCCACACCTGAAGAAACGAAAAAAGGAAATGTGGATGGAAAAGATATAAAATTACAATTCTATTATCAGTTGCCTTTACTAGATATAAATATGAGGCAAGTTAAAATATTTACAGATAATCATGATCAAGGGCTGCCAGTGAGATTAGAATTAGAAAAGATTTTTCCATATGGAGAAGATATTCCCGATTTAACAGAAAAAAAAGTAAAAATATCTTTGTTTGAAAAAAATGTTGATAAGGCTTTGGTATCTAAAGAATATACTTTGGCATCTATACCTGAAAAGTTAAAAGATTGGACTATATCAAAAGATCACCTAGAGGTAAATACACATAAAAATTATGTTATTAAAATTCTAGGAATAGACAATAAGTATGTAGTGTCAACGTATCCAGAAATAAATACAGATGGATATACTTCGTCTGAAAAAGAATTTTCAATAGAGGATTCGAAAACATTTTCATACAGTGGTGTAGTAATGACCGAAAGAACAATTAATCAAGATATGATAAAGCATTATGAAAAAGTAAATTTTGAAAACGCCCCCCTTAAACAACAAAAAACAGGTTATGGGTTTGAGATTAATTTAGATATCGGATATACAAATGATTTGTTAATTGAACCAAATATAGAAATGTTCACTATGGTAAATAGTGAATTAATAGACAATTATTTAAACTATCCTTCAGAAGGTGGTTACACAAAAATACCCCTTGATAAGGTGACTAGCAGCCAATCTAATAATGGAAAAGACAATTCTTACAAATTTAAGTTGCCAAATGTAAATGTAGAGAAAGAAACTGGAAATCTATTCACTGACAAACAAGTAGAGAATGAAGATGCAAAGATTATATATGGTACAAAACATGGGGGAAGGAAGCTGTATGTTCCAATCTGGGGCAAGTTGAAAGATTATGATATCTATTTAGAACCAACAAAGCCTATAGGTATCAATGATATAATCTTTAAAGCAGAAAAAAGTCTTAATGTATATGCATATATGTTTGCAACTATTGGATCAGAAACAATAAGTCAAGATGAGGTTTTAGTGGAACCAGTAAATAAGGATAATCCTTTTCCTGAGGGGATTCCAAAAGGATGGAGTCAGAGTGATGTGGATTGGTTGAAAAAATAATGAAAAGCAAAAAGTAATGATTTTACTTTTTGCTTTTTTTGTTTGATTAAATATTGGAAAGGAATGAGCGATGCGAAAAAATTATATATATTGCACAATCGATGGTTCCCTCCATAAAGGGCTACCTATCAAGCCAAAAGAGAGGTGGTGAGAAATGGTTGTATTATCATATGATTCTGCAAAACGATCCCTATTAGTTATGGCGTTATATTTAGTAATTACATCTTTAATTATCAAAGGTCTGGGTTTCGTAATTGAATTAAATCTTGCACAAGCATTTTCTTCGTTAGGCTCTATAACAAACATTGCTGATTTTAATTTAGATTTACCTAAGTTTGACATAAGTACATTAAGCTTTGAAAGTGCAAAAAGTTTCATATTAGATAAGCTTAATGAGCTTGTTCAAATGTTGTTACCCGCAGCACTCGGAGTTGTGAATATTACTTCTTTAAGTGGTTCTGCCCCAACAATACTCCATATGGATAAAACTATGATGGTGGTTAAGGTATAAAATTTCTATGGAAAGGAAGTGAAAAAATGTTAGATCAAAATACTGACCGTAGCTGGTGGATGATTGGTTCAATCGTTGTCGGAGGTATAGTTATAGCAGCAGCAAAAGTTGCTTTCCCTGAAGTTTTTGACTCTGTTATCGGCTTCTTTAAGAGTATGATTCCTACAGAGTTAGGAATCGTTAGCTTTTTGAAATTTTGGTAAGTAAATGAATATGGAATGTGTATTTAAACAAGATGCACGTTCCTCTTTTTTTCTAAGGAAGAAAGGAGCTTAATATGTTACGGGATTATGCTTCGTTAATTTGGATTATGTTTATTGGTATTTTCGTTATGGTTTTACTTGGAATCTTTTATCGAATTGGATATACACAAGATGCAACCACACTGGGGTTAACTGAAACAGTACGGACTTCAGTCATTGCAAATGCAGATTACAGTTCACGTTTAGAGCAAGGACAGCTATTTATATTGAAGGAAAATTTTGAAAAGGAATTTAAGGAGAAAATCACTGTAAATAATAATGTAAAACTAAGTGAAAATGCAGACTTTGAATTTGAATACCTTGAAAATAAAAATGGTTCTACTAAAGCTATCAGAGTGTCGATAGTGGATGAAGATACGACATATCAGGCAACTTATAAAGTAGATATTTCAGATTCATAGTTTAGAAATGAGGATGAGAATGTCAACCAAAGCTCCTATAAAACCAGAGGTTCTTAAAAATGTACAAGATGATTTAATTCAAACCCATGCAGAATTAATTGTACAGGGGTTACTTGATAATAATGCCAGAGAAAAGCTAAAGTACATTGTTATAAAAGAACACAGCCACGTTGTAAAGGGTAATGAAGAATTAGCAGACTATATTGTTCAAGAAACAGTTGGAACAGGGATAATTGAAGAAATTATAAAGGATGAGAGCATTACAGATATAGGGTATAACGGAACAGATTTAATTGTAGAGAGTAACGATGTAAAAAAAATATACAAAGGTACTCCCGCAATAACTGAAGACTATATTGTAAGGATTATTCAAAAGTTTGCTAATGCTGATGGAAAAGATTTCACACCGAAACATCCTATTTTAGATACAGTCTTTGAGAATATCCGTATTAATGCTGTCCATAAGGTAAATTCTCCATATGGAACTACTATGTCCATGCGTGTTTCAAGACCAAGACTAGCATTGAATAAGAAAAACTTTAATCACTTTGCACCTGAATATATGTATGACTTTTTCAAAACTATAACAGCTGCACAATCCAACATTGCTATCTCCGGGGAAACAGGAACAGGAAAGACTGAATTTCAAAAGTTGTTAATGTCCTTTATTCCCTTTGAACAAAAACTAGCATTGATCGAGGATGTTAAAGAATCACATGTGAAAGAAATGTTTAAAGATAAGGACATTATTTCTTGGATCACTGGAAATGGTATAGAAATTACTGATTTAATTAAAGCTGGGCTAAGAAACAATCCACGTTGGATCATAATTTCAGAAACTCGTTCAAAAGAAGCATATGAAATGATTCAAGCTGTTTTATCAGGACACCACATCATAACAACACTTCATGCTGTAAATGCAAGAGCAATTCCAAAAAGATTCGTAAATATGGCCAAAATCGGTTATAACGTATCAGAGGATACATTAGAAGGAGATATAAGAAGGTACTTTGACTTTGGAATTCATATTAAGAGAATTACTTATAAGGGTTCTACTCTCCGGTATCTTGCAGAAGTAGTTGAGTTTAATGAGGATAAAGACGTTACTATTTTTGAACAGAAGTTTGATGATGGGAAATTTAATTGCAAGACAAATGAGTTATCAGAAGCATTTAAAGAAAGATTAAAAGAAACAAATATTCCTTTTGTTTTCCCTGAAAACAAAGAACACCAGAGGTTAGCACCCTCCAAAAAGGTTGAAATCGTAGAACAAAAATATTAGTTGGATAACATATTTTGAAAAAGGGGGGGTAAAGTGCAGGTTGTATCCAGTAGAAACATAAAATCTTTAAATACTAAAAAGAACAAGATGCTTAACGTAGATGAATTAAATGCTTATAAAGTGTCATATGGAAGACCTTTAAAGGTAAAAGATTACGTTTATTATGTCGGACTTCCAGCCTTAGTGTTTGGCATTTTCTCATTTATAGTGCTTTATTATTGGTGGCTGTCTTTAATTATGTTTGTAATAGGAGCAATATATGGTATTAAGGTATTTTTGCCGAAAAACATTGAAAAAAATTATCAGACTAAATCTTTTCGGCAAAGGAACAAGTTTGTTAATAACATGACACAAATACTAACCGATGAATCAAAGACTGTGACGAAAGCTTTAGCAACAGCAACAACAAGGGCAAATGGTGAATTTAAAGATGATTTAAATATTTTACAAGCCAAATTAGTCGGTGCGGATAATCAACAAATCAAGGAAGGTTTCAAATGGCTGTTAAGCAAGTATGACGATGATGTTATATTTGTGCAATACATGGAACAACTAGAGACTGCGATGCTTGAAGGGAGGGCTAATACAGATACTTTAAAAGATATCAAAACATATCATAACGAAATAAAAGAGAAGCAAGATGAATATGAGAGGAAAAAGCAAGGCCATCTTAAAGATATGAAAATGCTCTGTTTTGTTGTTTTAGTATTTATTTTATCTGTCAGCTTTAGCTTTGGTTTCAATACCTATGTAAATGATTTTGCACACCATCCGACTGGTTGGGTGTCTTGTGGAGTATATTTATTGCTTATGGGGCAATTCTTCCGGAAATTCTCAACCTATTTGTTTGACGATAGTATTATGGAGGTGAAACTGTGAGAGTTGTTAATCAAGGTGAAAAGAAAAATAAGTTTATTCGTGTATTTGCTGAAAAAAACTTATACCCAATTCTAGAGGAAATGGGAAATACTAAGAAGATGATTGATAAGTACCAAAAAAAGAGGATTAAACAATCCATCTTGCTTGGTACTTTTCTTTTGTTCTTAGGGCTGTTTATTTCTAGCTATTTTTATATTGCTGCGTTAATTCTCAGTTTTGCTTTCTATAAATACAAATACAAAAGTATTATATCGCAATATACAGGATGGAAGTTTCAACGTCATTTACAGTTTTCTAAATTCACCCGACTTTTAATTCCATATCTTAAACAGAATAAAGGTGAAACATCTTTATACTCAATCTTTAACAAGATACTACAAAGAACAGAAAATCAAGAGGACAAAAATTCATTGTATAAGTTGATGACAGAAATGAGCAATAAACCTAACGATATTCAACCATTTATAGACTATGCCAATAGGTCTTCAGGAACCGATATGTCCGTTTTGTTTATGAGTACCATATTTGATTATCAACAAAGTTCATTTGATACATCTGTTATTGATGAATTAGGAAAGATAGCCAGTAAAGAATTAATCCATGGTATTGATGAAATTATTAACTTTAAACTAAGGAGATTTGTATTTTTTCCTACAAAAGTAGTAATGTCTTCATTCGTGATTGTCCTTGGCTTTGCTATTGCTGTTCTCTTAGCCAATTTACCCGATATGCAATTTTAAAAGAAGGGGGGGGCTTGAGTGCAAGAGGGAACAATTATGGAGCTTGTAAAATGGTTCATCGGATTGTTTTTAATAATGATGATTGTTGCATTGGCTGTATTTTTATTTCAAATGGGGGATGTAAATACGTTTAAGCAGCAAGTGAATTATCAAATAGAAAGAAATGGTGGTCTTACACAAGAGGCAATGGCCAGTATTAATGATTATTCTGAAAGGCATTTTAACGGTAGGTTCACTGTCGAAAGTGACTTGTTAAATACAAGGGTTAATTACGGTGATACTGTGGACTACAAAGTTAATGGAGTATTCGAGATCGTTATTTTCGCTATTCCAGATGTTAAAATGCAGTTTGCTGGAACAGGAGTGTCGCAAGTTAGGTAATAAACGGAGGGAGTTTGATGTTAGAAAATAATATATTTAGATTATTGATGTTTATAGGTGCTGTTGTGTTAGTTGGGATAGGCATTAATATGTCTATTGAACATTACCCCGAAATTAAAAGTTTAATAGTTAGTTACTTTAATAATAGAGTACAAAAATATTAGTTTAGGAAAGTAGGTAAAAGAATGGCGGGAAAACGAAAAGAAAATCCAGTTAAGGAAGCAGTAGAAAAAATTCTGAAAAAAAATGGTCATAACTACAATGACTGGAAGAAAGAAGTCATTAATAAACGGAAATTAGAAGTAATGTCCGGTGAAGACAAAGAATGGACTGAAAGCACAGTTCAGGAAGCTTCCTTTGAACTCATTATGGAAGAAATCAATAAGGAACCTAGAGACAATCAGGAATCATCATCATTCAAAGGCAAATTTGAAAAACAAAACTAAAAATAGAAAGAGGTAAAAGAAATGAATATAATCAATTCAATTACAAATACATTAAAAGGTGCAACCTCAAACCTTAGCTATAATGACCTGTTCTCTAATGTTGAGAGTGCTGTATCTACCTTCACAGGAAAATTACAGGGTATATCACTAACGGTTATTATTGCATGTCTTGCTATAACGGGTTTGATGTTTATATTTGGAGAAGGCCCATCTCGTGCAGCTAAAAAATGGCTAATCTACATTATTGTTGGTGCTGTAATTATCTTTGGTGCTTCAACCTTTGGAACAACTATACAAGATATTTCAGGATTTTAATTAATAAACATATGCTTTAGCAAAAGGGGGATTGTTCCCCCTTTTCTTTATTATTAGAAGGGAGATTTAAAATGTATAGAATATCATTTACAGATATTGACCGTTCTTTACTAAAGGCTAACAAAGCTTTGAAGTCAAAGAAGGGGCACTCTTTACTTGAAGCTGAAACAAATTTAAATGCAGCCAAGAAATCGCTGATAGATACCGTAACTTTAACAATCGTACTAACCGATGTTGAGAAGGGACTGGACTACATTTTCGATAATGTAAAGGTCTATGATGTTTCACCAGGTCTAATGCAAATTCTAGAAAGTGAAATTACAACTTCCGGGCATGAAGATGCTCATAGGTTAATAAATGATATCGAAAAGAGTTATCAGGAAGAAATCAATTCGCAAAATAGTAGAGTTAGCAAAAGAAACAAAGGAATTAGACTTTTTAACTCAAAAAAAGGTAAAAATGGGGATAGTGAAAAAAACAATATAACAGAAGAAGATGATTTTAAAGAAATTGAACAAGTTGGTAGGTCTGAGGAAGGAGATTTTGAAGAAATTAAATCTCTTTCTGAATTTAGTGAAATAGAAAATGAAGATATTCAAGATTTACCAGACCAAGAACCAGAAAAAACGGATTATCAATTTGTGGATTTAAGTCAGCATGATGAAGAAAATGTTCCCGAAGAACAAACATATTTACCTCAATTTGAAGAAGAAGATGAAGAACAAGTGAATCATTATGTTAATAATAACTTTCCAGAAGAGGAATCAGTTGAAATAGAAGAAGACTTTGTTATGGAAGAAGAGTCAGCCAGTGATAACAGTGAAAATAACAAAGATCTAAAACATGAGAGAGTAGTGTTTCCGGCATATAATAACTATTTAGATTTGACGGGAGTAGATAGCACTATATCAAGGTTTACAGAGAGATTTGAAAAAGATCATTTAGTAAAGTTTTTAGGATTGAGCGCTTTGTCATCCGATGCAGTTCTTACGGATCTTGATGCAGTTAAACTTAATTATGCAATTAACGCGTTGGATGAGTCAGAATTTATTCTCCTGAAAGATTATTTCCATAATAGTATCGAGAATATTAAAGATAAAACACAAACACAACTAACACAAGTGTATGAGAAAGCTATGATGTTTGATTATGAAGAAGAAGCAAATCAAACTTTACAAGAAGAATTCTCTTCTATACTGAAAAAAAGTGAAAATACCCTAAGTGATTATGAAAATCAACAGGAACAGGAGTACATTTTAAAGCTTGATAAGTTTGAGCATGAACAGGAAATAGCTTTAGAAGAATTTAAACGAAAACAAGCTTTGGAGAGATCTTCATATGTTCAGGATCTGGATAACAAAAAAGCTAATCGTATATCAGTATTTAAAGATGATTTGCAAAATAATTTAACTCAAAAGAAAGAAGATATGGTTGATAGTAAAATGTTTGAGCTGAAGTATCAGTCAATTAATGAACTTACAGAAACCAAACGTCTTGCAATAAGAAATTTTGAAAATCAACTGGATAATGCAATGGATGATGTTTGGGATAAACTTCAGGAATCACTAAAGAAACTGAAGGAAGATATTCAAGAACGGATTCCAGCATGGAAAGATGAAATAAAAGAAAAACATAAAAGTGAAGCTGCCAAACGAGAGGAAGCACGTAAGGAAAGAGAGCTTGAACTTGAAAGAGAAAGGATTGAATTGCAAAGAAGACAGTTGGAAAAAGGAGATCAAGACGAGAAAAAAGAAAAAGAAACAATAACTGATTTTGAAAGAAAAATGGAAGCCTATACTGACAAAATAACAAATATAGTCTCTCAATCACAGGTTTCCCAACATCCTATGATGTATAGTATTCCACAGCCAAGTCAACAAGATAATAAATCCCAAAATAATTCAAATAAAATTATTGCTATAGGGGTTACCGCAGCACTACTTATTGGTGGGGGAACTATCGTTGGAAAATCATTAGTAGCTGCCGATGTGGAACCAGCCAAAGCCCAATCGCAAATACAGTATGAAGAGCTTGCATCAAGTATTAGCTCACTGGAAGAAAAATTTAATTTAAACGAAGTTTCTGTTCCAAAAGAAAATGAGAAGAGTCTGGAAGATTTAATTGATGAAAAAGCCTATGGTCAAGCGCTCAAAAAATTTAATGATAAGGATAGCTTGAATGCAATAGAAACAGCCATATTCAATGAAAAGGACTTAAAAGCATTAAACTCATTTAATGAAACCAATAAATCTATGTTTGGAGAACTCGATGCTGCAATACTTTCAGGAGATTCTGAAAAAGTTGTTGGTATCTATAATGAACTAACAGAAGATGAACAAAAGGCTCTTACAGATGATAGGAAGGAAAAAATCGCTTTCCTTCTTTATCAATCAGGGGAAACTGAAGTTGCTGAGAAAATAGCTGGTGAAAGTAAAGAAGAAAAGACCTCAAAGTAGCCCAAATTCTATCAGTAATGCAAAAAGGAGTAATGACCTAAATTAAGGTACAGTTAAGGAGGAAAAAAGTGATAAAAGATAACACTGTTGATCTAACTGGATTTGTATACAATATAAACTTTAAAGAGTATGAATATTATTCCAGCATATTCTTTACTTTGAATATGCAACATCGGTTCAAAGACGAAATGGGAAACAAAGTTTCTAAGTTTAATACTGTTTCGTGCGGTTACACTTCAAACAAGAATGATGAGGGCAGCCATAATAAGAGTTTTGAATACTTTATTAAGCATATCTCTGAAGGGCAATTACTGAGATTACAAGGAATGATATCTAGTTGGACAGAAGGGCTTATAAATGGCGAGGTCGTTGTTGTAACAGAGGAAAACAAAAAGGATGTAAAGAAATATATTCCTAGAAACATTATTCGGGTTTCTGATTATAGCTTTTTACAGAAGAGGGGGGTATCAACAAAACCTAAAAGAAAGCAAGAAGAAAATGAGAAAGAACACAATGATCAAGTGGATTATCAATTTAATGACTATCCTGATATTGATTTTCCGATGTACAAGACTATATCTTAAAAAAGGTGTGATAAAGAGTGTTAGATATAGCTAAATTCTTTAAAAAAAGGAAGTATTTATCACATTCCTATAGTTATGATATTGATGGTGAAGATCTTCCAGAAAAAAATAAGAAGTTAAATAAGAAAGCGTTGGTGATATCAATTTCATCATCGCTTTTTATATTTTTCGTTTTTAACTATTTATCTGCATCGTATAAGCAGTTAATATTAGCATTCTCTGAACAAAATAGCACTTCCTTAATTGATCTATTTAATGCAGATTGGAGTACATCATTTTCTATCATTAATATTTTAACCCCTGTATTCAGCACACAAATATATTTGACTTTATTACTGATTGGGATGCTTTTAAGTTTATTTATTTACTCAAAACTAAATTATAAAAGTGAAAAAGAAATAGCTTATGGCCAAAAAGGGGATTCCCGTTTTACTACCATAGAGGAAATACAAGAACAATATCCTTCTATTCCGGAAAAAGGGAAAAAGTTTAGTGGTATTGGCGGTATACCAATCTCACACTATAGAGATAAATACTTTATAGATGTAGATACCGTAAATACATGCATTCTAGGGGTTTCTCGTTCGGGTAAAGGTGAAATTGAGATAACACCTTTTATCGATATTTTAAGTAGAGCAGAGATACCTTCAAGTATGGTATTAAACGATCCTAAAGGAGAATTATTTGCTGGTTCGAAAGACACACTAGAAAAACGTGGTTATGATGTTCAGGTATTGAATCTACAAGATCCTTTGCAGTCTATGAGTTATAACCCGTTGCAACTGGTTATTGAAGCATGGTTGCAGGGGAATGAACAAGAAGCAGGGAAAAGAGCTAATTCTATCGCATTTACTCTTTATAATGATCCCAATGCAGGAGAAAACGCATTTTTTAATGATGGGGCGCAAAATGCTGTAACAGCAATTATTTTGGCTCTAGTAGAGTATTGTGTTGAAAATAATTGTCCGGAAAAAATTACTATGTACAATGTTGCAGAAATGTTAAATGAACTTGGTACACTGTATTATAAGGAAAATGAGGATGACTTTACTGAAAAAAATGCTTTAGATGAGTATTTTAAGAATTTACCCCAAGGTCATGTTGCTAAAAAGAGATATGGTTCTACTTCATTTGCAGGTGAAAAGACTCGTGGCTCTATTTTATCAACAGCAAACCAAGGATTGCAGCCGTTTGTAGATCCACTATTTGCAAAAATGACTTCAGCAAACTCAATTGATTTAAAACAAGTCGGTTTCCAGAAAAGTCTAATAGGACAATTGGAGAAAAGCTTTACTAATAAACGAATTGATATTTCATTCCACAGAAATGATAAGGAGAAAACACTCATAGGTAATCATAGAGTAAAAGTTAAGGGCGAAGGTATGTACAGTCTTAATTTCAATGATACGCTACAAGATGGAGATTTAATCCTTATTAAATATAAAGAAGAGGATGGAAACCACAAACTGATCTACAGAATTAAATTTGATCATGAAAAAGATTCAGAAGGAAATGTTACATACCAAAAGAAAGAAGGTAATGAACAACTTCCGGAATATAAAAGGGAGGTCACTATTGAAGAAATGGTAAATACCTTTCCTCATGTGAAACAAAAGCTTCAAATGAAATATTCAGATAAACCGACAGCTGTTTTTATGATAATTCCAGATTATGATTCTTCTAACCATACTTTGGCTTCCATATTCACCAAGCAATTGTATACAGAACTTGCTGCAAACTGTGCGGAAACCAAAGGAAAAAAGTGTTTTACAAGGGTTCAATTTATATTAGATGAGTTTGGGAATATGCCACCAATTGATGATATGGATCAAGTCATGACAGTATGTTTAGGAAGAAATATACTATTTAACTTGGTTGTTCAGTCATATTCCCAAATAAAACGGAAATACGGTGAAAGCTTTGAAGCTATTAAGGAAAACTGTCAGAATCATATATACATCATGTCGGGAAATGAGGACACAATTGAAGAGTTGTCCAAAAAAGCTGGACACACTACTTTGATAAGTCAATCAAGTAATGAGTCTCATTTGGAGGTAGATAACAAAATTACAAAAAGTGCGGATCAGCAAAGGATTATAACTACAGATCGTTTAAGGCAATTAATTGAGGGTGAAACACTAGTCATTCGATCCTTGCATAGACAAGATAACGATCGTAAGAAAGTAAGGCCATACCCAATATTCAACACTCGTGACACCAATATGCCTTATCGTTGGCAATTTCTTTCTAATTGGCTTGATACTTCTAAAGATTTAAATGATATTGATATTCTATCCGAACATACTGACTTAGACTTGCGTGACCTTTATGTGAATTTTGGTGATTTTATTTTGGATGATAATGCGAGATATAACTATGAGGAAATAAATCAATCATTTAGCAAAAAAGAAAAGCAACCACAACCAGAAGTAACAGATATGACAGATGAAGAGAGTGTTGTAAAAGAAATTGCTTCGTTTTTAGATGATAGCTCTTTAGACGAATCAGAAGAGGCTTCATTTTTAAAGGATATGATTAAAGTATATGAAGAGTCAAAAGAATTGCCAGAAAATAGTACATTGATAAGGTTGACTTTAAGAATTAATGATCAAAAAATAATTTCTAAGATTAGAGAATTAACACAAGTGAGAGAGAGCTAATTTAAATTGGTTCTTTTTTTATTGCCAGAAAGGAGAATGAAATGAGTAGAAAAAAGAGGAAAATTCTTTTTGGGTCTCTTCTTATTGGAGTATTTACATTTATCATATCTACTCCTTTAGTAGCTAATGCTGGACTGTTTGACGGTCTATTTGGAGACGATACAGAAGAAATTGTTACCTTCCTTCGGGAGCATTCAGATTGGCTGCAATATGGTTCATTTCTCACTATTATACTTCATGAAGTGGGATGGTTATTGGTTAAGTTGTTTTATGTTCTAACATCCTTTTTGGAAGGCCTAGTGCCAGAGTCATTAAGTTTGTTAGACTTTTTAGAGGATGCAGGGTTAGATAGCGTTGCTACAGCAATTATAAATGATCTTGTTGTGGTTCTAATAATACTCACACTTGTATTTATAGGGTTTAAAACCGTGATCGCAAAAGAACCTCCAAATTTTAAAAGTGTGGGAGTCAACATATTTATCTCAGCCTTCTTAATACTTGGATTACCTACGTTAATGAACACGATGCAAGATATCTCTATAGAATTTTATGATTCTACTCAAAAAGGAGAGAACAACGGAGACGTGACAAGTTTAGCATGGGGGCTTGTCCAAGATAATACAGCCGACCTATTTTATGTTGCACAAAGTGGGTTTGATTTAATTTCAAATAACTCTTCAAATAACGTCAAAAATTCATTAACACCAGACATATTCTTATCAACAAATTTGACGGAATTAGTTACACCAGATGTTGTTGATGATTTAGAAAGCCCTAGTAATGAAGTAAACAGTTTAAAATATACACTTTCAAATGACGGACTAGGGAATCATACAGCAATTGAAATAGATAGTAGTCTATTATCATGGTTTTCAGATTCATTTGAAGCTGGATATTTCCGTTATCCAGCAAAGTTTTATCCTATGTTAATTGGTTTATTGGCTTTAAGTGTAGCTTATTTATTTACGTTGTTTGTATTCATAACGACGGTTATAGAAATTGCCATTAAGCGCGTGGTTGCTTTATTTGTTTTTGCAACAGATTTAGAATCAGGGCAACGTACTAAGATGGTCTTGAAAGACATTATGAATGCCTTTTTACTAATAGCTTTAACTGGATTGAATCTAAAAATCTATACGCTCTTTCTGACCTACTTAGGTACGACAGACGTAAATTTAGTTCTCTATATTATTGCAATTGTGTCGGCAACGTTTGTACTTATTAAAGGTTCAAGTACGATTATGCGTTACTTTGGTGTTGATGTAGGGGTTAAGGATGGATTAGCACAAGTGGCCGGAGCGTTCGCAGTTGGCAAAGCTTTAGCTGGTATGGGGCAAGGGAAAGGAAAAACAGGAAAAAATAAAACGGATAGTAAGGATGCTAAGAGCCAACTGAATCAACAAGCAGAAGAAGAAGCCCTTTCAATTAATGATACTGGTACAGAGCAAACTAAACAAAAAAGTATAGGTGATGCATTAAAAAACAGTATAAATTCAGCAGGAAAGAAAGCTGGATATTTATCTAATCGTGGTATAGGTGGAGCTTTGGAAGACGTTGCTAAAGGAACAAAAGAGAAAATGACAGATAGTATAAATCAAAAAGGACAGTCACTTTCCAATGGGGTTAGTGATATTAAAAACGGATGGAAAGAAGGGGTAAATGACATTAAAAGTGGTTGGAAAGAAGGGATAAATGAAGGAGTTGCTGCCGGTAATCAAAACCGGGCAAGATGGGATCAACAGAAAGAGCAATCACCATCAATTAATGATCAAGAAGTTAATACAAATCAACTAGAGTCAGAGTCTTCAACAGATAAAGAAGGAATTAACCAAGCTAATAACGTAGCAAACAAAGGAAATCAAGAAGAAAATGGATCTAATGATTTAAACAATAATAAACAAACAAACGAAGAAATTCTAGCAGATATGAAGTTAAATGATGCAATGAATAAAAATGCAACTGGAAACCTGAATATGGATGCGGAAGTTAACGGTACAGATTTAGAGCAAATCAAACATGGTAATTCGAGTGGTAATGAACAGTCAAATGAGGATATTTTGGCGAATATGAAGCTTGATGATTCTATACAACCTAAGAATGCAGATGGAAAGATGAATATGCAAACACAATCAGATAATGCGCAGCCAACGAATGATACAAATATGCTACAGCAAAATATTGCTACAGATATGAAAGCAAATAGTATGCCATTAAATGAAAAAGGAGAAGTAACAGCAAATATGAAGGTGAATCCATCTGAAAACGGAGTGCAGCAATTATCAGGCTCAGCGAATCCAAAAGGCCAACAGGAAGTACATCGGGTTTTGCAGAAAGTGGAAAAAACATCTTTTGATAATCCTGAATCAGCTAAACAAAGTATTATTCAAGAAGTTCAACAGAGTTCATCATTTGGTTCAAATGATATGAAGCAAAAAGTTATTCAGGATATTGAGCGTTCGGGTATTGCTACACCTGAACAAGTTCAACAGAATGTGCAACAAGTGCTAACTTCAGCGAGACTGCCACAGGATACACAAAACTCTATCCAAAGAGTAATCCAAGAAGTGCAAACTAGTGGCTTATCTTCTCCTGAAACAGCGAAAACAAAAGTGATTCAAGAGGTAGAGAAAGCATCCTTTGAAAACGAAACGATGAAGCAAAATGTAATTCAAGATATTCAAAGAGCGTTTAACGCAACACCTGAACAAACAGAACAAAATATTAAGCAAACTATAAGTGCTGCCACAAACGATATACCACAAGCTCAATCAAAAGAATCAACTTCAAAAGTAATCGAAGAAAAGGTTGCTAAGAATAAAGGGGATTCTAAATATTTTGGTTCATTATTAGGAAGTAACATGGAAACTGAAACAGTACAGCCGAGGAAAAATTCAAGATTTGAAAAGTTCAATAAGGAATAGGTGTGAGGGGGTTCCTAAATGTATCATAATCCAAAGAATACAAAACAAGAAATCAAGCTATGGGCATTTTATTTGCTTGATATTGGTATTATTGCAGCAATGTTGTTTATCGCAACCTATATTATGAAAATCGTTCCATTGTCGGGAGGTATGCAGATTTTCTATTATATTTTGTCTGCGTGTTTTGGGGTTTTCCTATGCGCCAAAACACCAAGCCATCCTACAGAAAGGAATATAACTATACTATTGCATATATTTAGAATGGATCGGAATAGATACCACGCAATAGATGTAAAAGATTTTGAGCAGAGAAAGGATGGTTTAATTTGAAAGTTGCAGAAAATAGAAATAAGAAGCATCAGGAAGAAACTTTTCTTGATGCTTTTTTTTCTTCTTTTAGAAAAAAAGATAACGCAATTACTGATATTGCTCCCTATAAACGTACTACTAAAGAAGGTTATTTAATTGACGAAGAAGATAATTACCAAGCATTTTTAAAAGTAAAAACGACAGATCTTGTATCGTTAAATCCAGATGACTTAAACAGAATTATTCACCAGTTAACTGATATATGCAGGATTTATACGGAAAATTTAAAAATTCTAGCTTTAACATACTCGACAGAAACGACAGAACAACAGATGTACTGGAAATCAAAAATAAATAAGTATCGGAGGATTATATCTTCAAACACAGGAAATGTCCAACGATATGAAACGATGCTTAAATTAGCTCTTGATAACTTTAGAAGGGTATCGTGGGTAGAAGATAACCTGTCAGAGCTTACCTTTTTTATGGTTGTTTACGGAAAGAATGAAAAAGAGATAAATACCCGAGTTCGTGATGTTTTGCGATTAGGAGGGAAGCAATTCTCTTTAAAACAGGTTGATGAAAAGAACATTGAAAAAGTTGTTTTTAGATTAACTAATATGAATACTGATCTATAGGAATATGAGTAACAAGTAGGGAGGACAATAATGAAGTTAAATCAAAAAGAACAAATACGTTTAAAAGAAAAAGGATATGATCTTGAATTTGTCTCTAGGATTCAGCCCCAAGGTGGAATGAATTTTGGGGAAAAGTATATTAAAACAGGCGATTCTTATATAGGCTGTTTGCATGTTTACTCTTTTGCAGAAGAAGTCAGCGCTTTATGGCTTACAAGCCTAATGAATATTAAAAATACAGTTGCAACTCTTGATCTTGCAACAGCAAATAAAGTAGAGATTATAAAGGATATAAACCGTAGTATTGGAGAATTAACAGATCGTACAGAAACTGAACGGAGATCAACTGATAAACAAGATGCAAATTATGAGCTTATAAATTTGCGAGAATTCGCCCGTAAGATTACGCAGGGTGGGGAGATTGTTAAGTTAACACATTGCCGAATCTATTTCTATAATTTTTCTCTAGAAGAGCTAGAAAAAAGGATTGGAGATACAAGGAAAGAACTAAATGGTATGAACCATAAATCAAGCATCTTTCTTTTTCAAACTAAACAGGAGTGGATGGCATTATTTAGAAGCTATGACCAACAATCAAAACTAAGTCATTCAAGACAAGGAGTACCTTTACCATCAACATCAATAGGTGGCGGTGTTCCTTTTCATCATCAAGATTTAAAAGATCCGCGGGGAATCTATCTGGGGCAAACATCAACTGGTGGTTCTTTTATTCTTGATCCTTTCTATTCTACAAAGAGCAGAAGATCATTTAATGGGTTTGTACTTGGAAAAATGGGATTTGGTAAATCTACATTTATGAAGCAATTAGAGGAAGGATTAGTCGCTAAAGATGCATTTATTAGGGGATTTGATAAGGCAAGAGATTATTATGATCTAGTCGAATCTCAAGGGGGGAAAATCATTGATCTAAGTGGGGGACAAGATAAAGGAATGATAAACCCCTTAGAAATATTTGCAACCAAAACAGATTTGACGGGTGAAAAAGTAGATGAATATGGTTCATTTATGCAGCATTTATCTAAGGTATCAAACATGGTTAGGTTTCTTAATCCACAAATTACGGATATTGAAATAACTGAGTTTAAAGGGTTATTGAGAAACTTTTATGTTAAGTACGGAATACTCGCTAAAGATTATATTGAATATCCAGAAAAAGTTAGAGTTACAGGAATGAAGCCAACAGACTATCCTACAATGAGCGAGTTTAGTAATTTTCTAAAAACAGTTAAGTATAAAAATCCTACTCCACAACGTGTAAGGACACTGGAAATGATTCAAATTATGATTGAAGAAATGGTTGGTCAATATGCTCCACTGTTTGACGGTCATTCAACGTTGGAAAACTTCGAAAACGAACAAATAGTGTTTTTTGATATTGACGGAATTTCCCAACTTGATAAAGAGGTCTTTAACTGTCAACTATTCACAGCCCTCACTATGATATGGAATCATGCTTTAAAAAATGGTAGGAAAATGAAGAGATTACTAGAAGACGGAAAAATAACATATGAGGATCTTAGATATTTTATGGTGTTACTGGATGAGTGCCATAATATTATAAACGCAAACAACTTATTTGCAGTTGAGTACGTTGTTTCATTTGAAAGAGAAATGAGGAAATTTAGTGCAGGAGTATTTTTTGCTACTCAGTCACCCTCAGAAATCCTCCCTGAAGGAGCAAGTGATAAAAGTGTTGCAACAATTAAAACCGTTTTTGAGCTTACGCAGTACAAAGTATTCTTAAACCTAGATAACTCTGTAATGGGAAGAATGAGAGACGTATTAGGAGATTCATTAACTGAAACAGAATATGAAATGTTGCCTGAGTTAAATCAGGGTCAAGCAATATTTCAAACAAGTAGTAGCGAGAGCTACACTGTCACTTTTGATCCGGAAAATGATCAATTAGCAAGATTTAAAGGTGGACAATAGCAATAATTATTTGATTACTAAATATATAAAAAGGGGAGACATAATGGAACAAGAGAAGGAACAGAGAAGTGCATCAGGATTAGCAAAAGATGCAATTAAAGTTATAAAAAGAACAAAACTAATAGTACGTCTACTGAGCATGAAGCCCCTAATTATTACAATAATTATAGGGTTTCTTTTTTTATTGTTCATAGCCTTTCTTGGAATGTTTATGGGTGGTTCCTCGAATGGTGGAGGGGATGTTGGCCAAGTGCAATACAGTAATCTTTCAGAAACAACCCTTCAATGGCTTGATGAAGTAATTGCTGAAGCTGAAAGGCAAGAAGTTAGAGAGCTAGTACCATATGTTATGGCAATTATTGAAGTTGAAACCAAAGGAACCGGCACACCAGATATTATGCAATCATCTGAAAGTGTTGGTTTGGGCCCGAATGGATTTGATAATGCTGAAGACAGTATAAGACAAGGTATTTCATATTTAAAAAGTGGGATGTTACTTGGTGAAAACCTTGGTTTTTCAGATGTTTGGGGTGTTGTACAAGGATATAATTTTGGAACAAGCTACGTCTCTTATTTAGCGAACAATGGAGAACAACATTCAACAAAAGTTGCTCAAAA